>JANRLI010000004.1 GCA_033762625.1 Alphaproteobacteria bacterium | reverse complement strand
TTGTGGAAGAGAATCTTGTTTCTCTTGCTTTCTCTATAACAGGCATTCAGTTAACTCGTGGTAATATACAAAAAAGAGAAACGGCTGTGGTCACTCATGGCTCGAACACAGCCATAACATTTGTTCAGGGGGAGCCGAATTCATATAAAGAAGATGAGTCTGGAGAGCAGGCGAAGGCGATAAGGGCTATGGCTGCTCAAGTCTACGCCGCCGTTAAACCCTGTTTACCTTATGCTTTTCACTGATAATTGAACCTTAAGCCCCCACCGCTGGCTTGATCACCGCATCCGCCGCCAGCAACCCGAGTTTCTGCAAAGCTGCCTCGACGCGCCGTTCGCTGCCTTTGGCGATGGGCACCATAGGCAAGCGGAATTCATAACGGCACAAGCCGAGCAGGGCGGCGGCATATTTCACCGGGCCGGGCGAAGTTTCATAGAACAGCGCGTCATGCAGCGGCATCAGCCTGTCGTTGATCTTTTCTGCCGTCGCCAGGTCACCTTTGCTCCACGCGTTATACAGCTGAGCGCAGAGTGCGGGCGCGACGTTGGACGTCACCGAGATGCAGCCATGTCCGCCCATCGCGAGGAAGGGCAGGGTGAAGGGGTCGTCGCCCGTCAATTGCCGGAATTCATTTTTGCATAAGGCGCGGATGCGGGAAGGGCGTGTGATATCCCCGCTGCTGTCCTTCGTGCCGATAATGCGCGGCAGTTCGGCAAGCCGCGCCATCGTTTCGACACTCATATTCACAACGCTGCGGCCGGGAATATTGTAAATGAAAATCGGCAAGTTAGTGGCGTCATGGATCGCCTTGTAATGCGCATACATGCCTTCCTGAGTCGGCTTGTTGTAATAGGGCACGACATGCAGCGCGGCATCCGCGCCTGCTTTTTCGGCATGCCTGGTCAGGCTGATGGCTTCAGCCGTGGAGTTGGAACCACATCCGGCAATAACCGGAACCTTACCCTTGGCGACTTCGATGCAGAGTTCCGTAACGCGGTGATTTTCTTCATGTGTCAGGGTAGGCGATTCACCCGTAGTACCGCATGGCACCAGCCCATGCGTGCCTTGATCAATCTGCCATTGTACAAGTTTCTGGAAGTTTTTTTCGTCAACTTTGCCATCAACAAAAGGCGTAATCAGTGCGGTAATCGAGCCGTGAAAGCGTGGTGTGTTCATAAGTTTTATCTCCCGCAGCAATTAAACCACATAAAACGGCTTTTTTAAAGGAAACTGTAGGGGTCAACATCCACCAAAATCCGTAAGGACCTTGGCGGCTTGACTCTGCCAAGCCATTCGCGCAGAACGCGCGAAAGATTCACCGTGCGCGGCGCCTGTACCATCAGCCGATGACGGTAACGTCCACGCAACATAGCGAAGGGGGCGGGAGCGGGGCCGAGAACACGCAGTTTTTCATTCTGTGGTGCTTTTGTGGCCAGCTCTTCCGCCAGTTGGATAACTTCCCGGATATTCGCGCCCGAAACCGTAACGCTCGCCAATCGCCATACAGGCGGCAGGCGATAGGTTTCACGCTCTTTCAGTTCGGTCGCCATAAATTCATCGCGGTCGCCTTTCAGTAGGGCTTTCATCACCGGATGCTCTGGTGCCGTCGTTTGCAACAAGACGCGCCCCGGCTCATCACCGCGACCGCTGCGGCCTGAAACCTGTTGCAGGAGCTGGAAAGTTCTTTCTGCCGCCCGCGGATCGCCACCCGCAAGGCCGAGATCAGCATCCACCACGCCCACAAGTGTCAGGCGTGGAAAGTGATAGCCTTTCGCCATGATCTGCGTGCCGATCAGAAGGTCAAGTTCGCGGTTGGCCATCTGGTTGACCAGCGCCTGTGCTTCTTTTGGGCCACTCAGCGTATCGCTGGCCATGATGGCGAAGCGCGCTTTCGGCAGGCTCACCTTGATTTCCTCCGCAACACGCTCCACGCCGGGACCGCAGGCGGCAAAACGTCCTTCGGCGCTGCAGGACGGACATTTCTCCGGCAGGCGCATGGCATGGTCGCAATGGTGGCAAAGCAGCTTGCCGGATTGCTTATGCTCGATCATCCAGCTGGTGCAGTTCGGACATTGCAGCCGATGGCCGCAGGCGCGGCAGAGCGTCAGCGGTGCATAGCCCCGCCGATTGAGAAACAGCATCGCCTGATGCTTCTCTTCAATCGTTTGTTGTAGCGCCTCGAACAAAGGCGGACTGATAAACTGCTGTGCCGATAATTTATGCTGGCGCAGATCGACGAGTTCGATTTTTGGCATCGCCGCCTTGCCGAAACGTTCGTGCAACACGACATGGTCGTATTTTTTCTGCTGTACATTGAACATGGTTTCCAGTGACGGTGTAGCGGATGAGAGGATGATCGGAATATTTCCCAGATGCGCACGCACCACGGCCATATCACGGCCATGATAGATGACGCCTTCCTCTTGCTTGTAGGCGGCTTCATGTTCTTCATCGACAACAATCAAGCCAAGATCAGGGTAGGGCAGGAACAGCGCCGAACGTGCGCCAAGGATAAACTTTGCTTCGCCACGCGCGATTGCGTGCCAGTTCAGACGGCGCTGCTTCTGCGTGAGTTCGGAATGCCATTGCACAGGCGGTACACCGAAACGTTCCGCAAAACGGTCGATAAGCGCCGCCGTCATGGCAATTTCAGGCAACAGCACAAGCGCCTGTTTGCCTTGACGTAAACATTCGGCGATTGCCTCGCAGAAGGTTTCTGTTTTGCCTGAACCCGTGACGCCATCCAGAAGTGTCACAGAATATTCCTGCGCCTTGACCTTTTCAATCAAAACATCTGCCGCTTTTTTTTGATCCGGCGTCAGTTTAGGCTGGTGATGACCCGGGTCGGGCAGGGGGCTGGAATAATCATCGTTCTTTTTCGGCTGGATCATGCGCATGCTGCCGAACAGCATTTTCAGGACTGCGCCTGAGGGTGTCAGCGTATATTGCGAAACCCAATCAACAAAATTGCGGCTGGCTTCCGGTATTGGCGGCAGGCTGGAGGTGCCCAGAATGCTTTTCAATTTATGTTCCGGCACGCCGCCTTCACCGGGGCCCCAGACCACACCCAGCATTTGCCGCTGGCCCAAAGGTACTTCAACGACAGTTCCGGGTTCCGTCGCCTGACCTGCCAAAGGCAGGTAATCATAGGCATCCGCCAGCGGCAGAGGCAGCAAAACACGGAGGGTGGCGGGAGAAGATGTCATCAGCTACAATGAAGCCCGGAAATACGATTCACGCCAGACAGGAGATTTTAACGTGAAGTTCTTTGTTGATACCGCCGATCTGAACGAGATTAAAGACCTTGCCGCAACGGGCCTTCTGGATGGGGTCACCACCAACCCGTCGCTGGTCGCCAAGTCGGGCCACAGCAATTTTGTCGATCTAATTAAGGAAATCTGCGCGGTTGTATCCGGTCCCGTCAGCGCCGAAGTGGCCGCGACGGAGTTTGAGCCGATGCTGGCCGAGGGCCTGTATCTCGCCAAGATCGCCAAGAATATCGCGGTCAAGGTGCCGCTGACCCCCGCGGGCCTCAAGGTCTGCAAAACCCTGTCCCAGCAAGGCACGATGGTCAATGTGACCCTCTGCTTCTCGGCGGCGCAGGCCATTTTGGCAGCCAAGGCAGGCGCAACCTTTGTGTCACCGTTTGTCGGCCGTCTGGATGATATCGGCGAAAATGGCATGCAGCTGATCGCGGATATTTGCGAAATCTATCGTGCCTATCCCAATTTCAAGACCGAAGTTCTGGTCGCTTCCGTGCGGCACCCGATGCATGTCGTCGACGCGGCGAAGCTTGGCGCGCATGTTGCCACCATCCCGCCGAATGTTATCCGCCAGTTATTCTCGCATCCGCTGACGGACAAGGGCCTTGCACAATTCGTTGCCGACTGGGCCAAAACCGGCCAGAAAATCCTGCCCGAAGGCGTGCAGGCGCTGAAGACGGGCCGTGGATAGACCGGAGGGGATATGAAGTTCGGGCAGGTTCTTTTTGCCGTTGTCCTGAGCGTTATAGCTTCGGTCGGTGTTGTGTCCTGGTATCACCGCCAAGAGATTGGTCAATCCAAACAAGAAAGCGCCTATGAGCGCGTTCTCAGAACCAAAACTTTGCGGTGTGGCTATGCCGATTGGCCGCCTTACGTTTTCAAAAAAGATCCGACAACGGACGAGGTCTCAGGAATACTTGTCGATGCCACCCAGGCTATTGCCGACAGGTTGAAATTAAAACTTGAATGGACAGAAAATACAGGCTGGGGAAGTTTTATTGAAAGCCTACAAAGCCATCGCATTGACGCCTTTTGTGCGGGCGTATGGCGGAATGCGGAAAGGGGGCGTTATATCGGTTATACATCGCCAATTTTCTATAGCGCTGTTTATCCCTACGTCAGGGCTGATGATCACCGCTTTGATAAGGATTTATCGCTGATTAACCAGCCGGATGTCCGCATATCCACAATGGATGGTGAAATGTCGGATATGATTGCCAAATTGCATTTTCCAAAAGCAACCCCTGTTTCGATTCCTCAGCTTGGCCAAATCACCGACATATATATGAATGTTGCCACGCGCAAAGCCGATATCGTCTTTAACGAACCATCGATTGCTGATGATTTTATGAAGTCTAATCCCAATACGCTGCGCCGTGCGCAGGATGTACCATTTGAATTCTTCCCAACATCTTTGTGTGTAGAAATTCGTGAAAATGCTCTGCGTGAAATGCTCGACAGCGCAACGATTGAACTTCATAATCAAGGTGTCATCGAAGACATTATTTCAAGATACAGCAAAGACCCCAAAGTTTTTCTGCGCGTAGCGAAGCCTTACGCAAATGGGTGATCTGGATATAGGCACTTTGCCTCTCGCCGATGACGTCATTGACGCTATGGCGAAATGGCAAAGTTGGCTAAAATACGAAAAACGCGCTTCGGCGCATACGCTTGAATCCTATCAGCTTGATCTCAATAATCTGTTCCGCTTTCTCAACCGCCACCGCGCACGGCAGGTGAATATAGCCATGCTGGCGGCGTTGACGCTCGGCGATTTTCGCAGCTGGCTGGCGCATAACGCCACGGAAAATCGGCAGGCCGCCTCGCGCGCGAGGGCCGTGGCGGGCGTGCGGAACTTTTTCCGTTGGCTCGACCGCTCAGGCCAGATGCATAACAGCGCCATCGAAATCCTGAAACTGCCCAAGGCAGCCCGCCGCCTGCCGCGCCCGGTATCGGAGGTGGATGCGCAGGACATCGTCACACTGGCCAAGAATGTGTCGGAAGAAAACTGGATCGGCTTGCGCGATGAGGCGCTGTTCACCCTGCTTTATGGCGCTGGGCTGCGTATCGGCGAGGCGTTGGCACTTAAATATGCCGATCTCGGGCAAAAAGACCGCTTGACCGTCACGGGTAAAGGCAACAAGCAGCGTAATGTGCCTATGCTGCCGATTGTGCGGGAAAGCCTCGACCGCTATCTGAAAGTCTGTCCTTATCCCTCTGAGCCCAAAGAACCTTTGTTCGTCGGCGCACGCGGTGAAAAGCTGAACCCTGCCGTGGCGCAGCGGCATTTACGCCAGCTTCGGCGGCAGTTGAATTTGCCGGATAGCGTAACGCCCCATGCCTTGCGCCACAGCTTTGCGACGCATCTGCTGGCCTCGGGTGCCGATTTGCGCAGTTTGCAGGAATTGCTGGGCCATGCCTCGCTTTCCACGACCCAACTCTACACGCAGGTGGATGCGCAGCAATTATCAAAAACCTATAAAGCCGCGCATCCGCGTGCCCGTTAAACAATAAACCTTCTCCCCGCTTGCGGGGAGGACGCAAAAACTCTGCGTTACGCAGTAACGCTTAGTTTTTGCTGGAGGGGCTTAATCTTCATCAGCCCTCCCCTAACCCCTCCTGCAAGCGGGAGGGGGACTATTCCGTTCAATTGGGGAATATGCTCTTGAATCTTAAATCAAACCAAAGCCTTTCTTTTTCCACATTTCCATCCCATATATGGGGCAGTTCTGAAACAGGGAGGTTCCTATGGCGAAATCATCCAGCTCCAAATCCAATGCGCAAATGATTGAACATCTGATCGATGTTCTCAGCGGCACCTATGTGCTCGCGGTCAAAACGCATGGCTATCACTGGAATGTGACGGGCCCTTTGTTTCCGCAGTTGCACGCTATGCTGGATGAGCAATACAAAGCATTGCTGGAAGCCGCCGACACGGTTGCCGAGCGTATTCGTGCCCTGGAATATCCCGCACCGGGCGGCATGGCCACTTTCCTGAAAAATTCACCGATCAAGGAAGCATCAGGTGACAGCCTGTCGGCCGCGGCGATGATCAAGGATTTGCTGCGCTCGCATGAACAGCTGCGCACCTGCATCGAGGAAGCCATCGAAGTCGCCGATGATATGGATGATGACGCAACCGAAGACGTCATGATCGAACGTCTGCGCGACCACGACAAAACAATCTGGATGCTCCGCAGCCAGGTGGCTTAAGTTTTTCTTGAAGCGCAGTTCCACACTATCAATCCTACGCGTCGTCGCCGTCATCGGTTTTATGCTGATGGCGGGGTGGGAAGTGCGCGCTGAAGAACTGGGCCGTCTGACAGTCACCGAAGAAAACGACAAATTCCTTGCGGCAGGGGACAAGCATTATACGCAAGGCTTTCGTGCGTCGTGGCTGACTACGCCTGTCGAATCCAGCAATGTCGGGAATGGGCCTTACACATGGCTGTCGCATAATCTGCCTGTCTTTGGGGGCGATACATTCAAGCGCAGATATGAATGGACGATTTTAGGGCAGAGCCTTTTCACGCCCTCGGACACGCAATTGGCGACGCCGCAACCGGATGATCGCCCCTATGGCGCGTGGCTCTACACGGGCGTCAGCCTTTTACAGGAAACGGAACAATCCACCTACACCACCTTGGAAAATATGGAGGTGCAGCTGGGCGTGGCGGGACCTATGGCGCTGGGAAGTGTCATGCAGAATGACTGGCATCAGTTGATCGGCGTCGCGCCCGCGCGCGGCTGGACGAACCAGATTCATAACGAACCCGGCCTTGTGCTGAGCTATGAGCGCAAATGGCGTTTTGAGCATCCCGTCTCCAGCCATCTGGCAATCGATGTCATCCCGGAAGTGGGCGGCAGCCTCGGTAATATCTTCACCTATCAGGAAGTCGGCGGGCTGCTGCGCATCGGTAAAAATCTTGGTGCAGATTACGGCCCCAGCCGCATCCGCCCGGCTTTGTCAGGTACAGGCTGGTTCAATGCGGATCGGCTGAATGGCCCGTTCGGCTGGTATATTTTTGTGGGCACGCAAGGCCGCCTGGTTGAGCGCAATATTTTCCTCGATGGCAACAGTTTCCGGCCGAGCCAGAGCGTGGACCGCAGCCTTCTGGTGGCGGACTTCATGGCGGGTGCATCGATTTTCTGGGGGCAGAGGGCGCGGGTCGATTTTACGGCTATTCAACGCACGCCCGAATTTGAAACCCAGCACACCGGACCCGATCGCTTCGCGGGCGTGAACTTTGTGCTGGGGTTTTAGTTCTGTGATATGGTTAACGCAATAATTAATCCTTACAAATGACCCAATTGAGAATTCAAATAAGAACTTTCAATGTACCAGACCGCAGATTAGACTGCGTGCGACTATATATTTTCGGGGTTTTCTTATGGCACTTTTTAGAAAAAATAAATACGACGAACGTGTAGAAAAAAATCTTTACTGCACACCGGATGAAATTGAACAGCGGCAATCTGCTGAGCTTCTCGGTCTTCTGGATCGATGGCAGAGGCAGGAAATCGAGCCATGGGATGTGCTGCTTGAAACGGCCTACATCGTAGGAGGGCGAATTGGTTTTATCATTCAGTACAGCGTGGTGCGCGACGGTCCAAAATCAGAAGTTTTTCCTTTAGAAGACGCAGTGAACAATATCAAGGCTGTTATGCGGCCAGAAACACTTGATGCTTCCCGCTATGAACGTAAAATTCTTCCCAATATTGTTGCCGTCAGAGAAAGGCTCGAAAGCGGTGATTTTAATTCATGGCAGGCATCTGTTGCGATTGCCGAAATCATGCTTAACCCTCCGCGTTCCCGGTTTGAGTTTAGCTTTCGCGAAGATGATGAGCATCCGCTGATTGCCTTTAAGCAAGGTGTTGAAAAAGAGAGAAAGCAGTGCGAAGCAAAACGGCGCGACAGCGCATCTACTTTGGGGATTTTTGAGCCTGAAACCGAAGAAAAAATCAAAGGAGAATTAGCGCATCATTTTGCTAAGCTTCGCGCTCGTGAAGCTTATATGGCACAGCGTACGCCTCTGGATGAAAGTATCGATGGTCTTCTAGGCGTTTTCGGTGTTTCTTATGAGCACAGCAGTAGTATTAAAGAAGGCGAGGCTGTCGAATTTCTTCCGCCCATTGAATATCCAGGCCGTACTTTATGTTCTAAGGCTTATATTACCCCCACGGGAACAGCCCTTATCGAACTGGATGAGGATGGTACTGTTGAGCCTCATGAAAGAGGAATATACGGCACAACAGTTGGCCGCATAACGACCTACAGTATTGAGTTTGTGCCTAAAGAGCAGGTTGATTTGGAGTTACTTGCTAGTGTTGTGCGCAAAGCTGTCGAAGTTTTAGGCACTTATCCCTATCCTTATAATTCTCCTGAATGGACTCCTTCTGGAGAAGGTTACGAGGGGGTTCGTGGATATCGAGGAATGGTATTTCCTTCAGAAGGCAGGGTTACATTGTTTGCCAAACTCGATCTGGATGATTTGTGGAGACTTTACTATCTCGTTGAACCAGTTCTTGAACCAAGCGAGCAAATTGCTGCGGCTATGAACGCTGCGCGTTATGCCGAAGAGCGCGGCGCAGTTCTTGTGCCATCCGGCGGGTTCGATTATCTAGACGAAGGGCACAGTGTAGAGGATTCATCTGGCTATATTAAGAAAGATGACCCAAATATTTTGCGAAGCGGATTGCGTGATGCTGTAAGCGATCTGGTGCTAAATAAAATTGATGAAGCCGGGTTCCTTATTCGTGTTGTTACGCTAGCCGATCATACGTTGACAGGACGCATTATAGATCGAACCAATTCTTTTCCTTCTTTTGACAAAATGATCGCTGAACAGGGGGGTAGGAGTGATTTGGCGACCTATGAGGGAGCCTTAAAACAAAGAACACAAGAATTCGTGCGCGGTATTCTTGGGTTGCCAGAAGACAGTGACATCCCTTTGCATATGGCCTTGCGTGCTGCCGTAAAAGAAATTGGCCAGCCACTTAAGCAACGACAAAAAGAAAATGACGCTGCTGCGCAACAAGCGAAGCACGCACTTATCGAAGAGCAATGGCAACGTATAACTGCGACGCCAATCACTGTGGAGAGAATCTTTGCTGAAATTGAGCAAGGAGCAGATAAGCCAAAAGTCAAAAAGAAGGCGGAGGAAACATCACCAGATGCACGAACTGACTTGGTGATTGTCGATAGCGAAGTTGAGCCTTGTATCGATGGACTGTATTGCGATGGACGTTATCGGACTCGCACGAAAGGCTCGCCTTTTGTGCGTAAGGAAATGCCGAGCGCCCTGCAACCTTTCTGTCCGCAAGGCACGCGACCCAGACCACAAATGCTTCTTGGTGATCCCAAAAATATTTTGGGTTAATCCGGCAAATCGATAACCAGGATTTCGGCATCCGTTGTGGCGGTGATGTTCAACACTTGTTGCCCCATCACTTCCGCACCGTCGCCCGGGTTCATATCCGTGCCATTGACGCTGAACTGGCCTTCCGAAGCCAGGATATAGGCTTTGGCTCCCACAGGTTGATTGATCACGTCGCCCACATTCACCTTACCGCCGTAAATCGCCGCGTCCTGATGAATGAACAGCGCGCCTTTGTCTTTATCCCTGGCGCGGCCGGAGACGAGCAGGGGCAGGGCGCCTGTCACGGGCTCCTTGGGGAACTCGCGCGCATCCCAGCGGGGCGCAACATCGCGCGCCTGGGGCTTGATCCAAATCTGGTAAAGCCGCGTCGGACCATTCTCAAGATTGAATTCGGCATGGCGTACGCCTGTTCCGGCGCTCATGACCTGAACATCGCCTGCAGCGGTGCGGCCTGTATTGCCGAGGCTGTCCTTGTGCGTGATCGCACCCTCGCGGACATAGGTGATGATTTCCATATTGTCATGCGGATGCTCGCCGAAGCCCGTTCCAGCGGCAATGATGTCGTCATTGATGACACGCAGCGGGCCGAATTGCACCCGGTCGGGATTGCGGTAATCAGCAAAACTGAAATGGTGACGGGCATCGAGCCAGCCATGATCCGCGTGGCCCAAGGATGCATAGGGATAGAGTGTGATCATGTGAGAAATATGGGGCCATAGCCCATAAATTCAAGTAGTGGTTGTAAGGCTTTGGGGGATGAAAAAGAGAGAACAGGCAAGAAAGTTGTGATCGTTTCGTATCATGCGTCTCGAAGACCTGGCGGCGACTTACTCTCCCGGGACTTAAGTCACAGTACCATCAGCGCTGGAGGCTTTCACGTCCGAGTTCGGGATGGGATCGGGTGCAGATCCTCCGCTAAAACCACCAGATCATCGAGACGCATGATCGAAAAAATGAAAGTCGGTCAGAAAACCAGAGCAGGGGCCAGAGACTGGCAACTGCTGTTTGGCTTCAAATAAGGATCAAGCCTATTGAGCTATTAGTACCGGTAAGCTGCAGGCGTCACCGCCCTTCCACATCCGGCCTATCAACGTGATGGTCTATCACGGCTCTCGGGGAATGCTTGTTTCGAGGTAAGTTTCACGCTTAGATGCTTTCAGCGTTTATCTCGTCCGTACTTAGCTACCCGGCTATGCCGCTGGCGCGACAACCGGTCCACCAGAGGTACGTCCATCCCGGTCCTCTCGTACTAGGGACAGCTCCTCTCAACATTCCTACACCCACGGCAGATAGGGACCAAACTGTCTCACGACGTTTTGAACCCAGCTCACGTACCACTTTAATCGGCGAACAGCCGAACCCTTGGGACCTTCTCCAGCCCCAGGATGTGATGAGCCGACATCGAGGTGCCAAACGACGCCGTCGCTATGGACGCTTGGGCGTCATCAGCCTGTTATCCCTAGAGTACCTTTTATCCGTTGAGCGATGGCCCTTCCACATGGAAGCCACCGGATCACTATGGCCGACTTTCGTCTCTGTTCGTCATGTACGACTCACAGTCAGGCGGGCTTATGCCATTGCACTCGACAGCTGATTTCCGACCAGCTTGAGCCCACCATCGCGCGCCTCCGTTAATCTTTGGGAGGCGACCGCCCCAGTCAAACTGCCACCATGCAGGGTCCCTGCCCTCGTTTTGAAGGCTAGGTTAGATATGAAAGATCGTAAGGGTGGTATTTCACTAACCCCTCCATCCCGGCTGGCGCCAGAACTTCAAAGGGTCCCACCTATGCTACACATACAATCCCTCATACCACTGCAAAGCTACAGTAAAGGTTCATAGGGTCTTTCCGTCTAACCGCGGGAACTCCGCATCTTCACGGAGAATTCAATTTCGCTGAGTTGGTTCTGGAGACAGTGGGGAGATCGTTACGCCATTCGTGCAGGTCGGAACTTACCCGACAAGGAATTTCGCTACCTTAGGACCGTTATAGTTACGGCCGCCGTTTACTGGGGCTTCGGTTCAAAGCTTGCACTTCTCTCCTTAACCTTCCAGCACCGGGCAGGCGTCAGACCCTATACGTCGTCATAGCAGACTTCGCAGAGCCCTGTGTTTTAGTTAAACAGTCGCCACCCCCATTTATGTGCCCCCCGCCAGAGCTTGCGCTTAAGCGGGGCCCTCTTATCCCGAAGTTACGAGGGTAATTTGCAGAGTTCCTTCAAAACCATTCTCTCAAGCGCCTGAGTATATTCAACTCGTCCACCTGTGTCGGTTTAGGGTACGGACTATAAGTTGGAGTTATTTCCTGGACGTTGCTTTACTGCCCCTTCAATCCGATAAGAAGGAACAACCCGGCAACGCCGTCACTACCAACAGGCTACGTAATATTAAACGTATTACCATCGACTACGCCTTTCGGCCTCGTCTTAGGCTCCGGCTCACCCTGCGTGGATTAACCTTGCGCAGGAACCCTTGGACTTACGGCGAGAGTGTCTCTCACACTCTTTATCGCTACTTATGTCAGCATTCTCACTTGTAATACCTCCAGGACCGGTAACCCGATCCCTTCACAGGCTTATACAACGCTCCGCTACCACTCCATACTTGCGTATGAAATCCATAACTTCGGTAAATGACTTAATCCCCGTTACATTTTCGGCGCAGGCCGGCTTATTTAGACCAGTGAGCTGTTACGCTTTCTTTAAAGGATGGCTGCTTCTAAGCCAACCTCCTGGCTGTTATGGCCTTCCCACATCCTTTCAAACTTAGTCATTATTTGGGGACCTTAGTTGATGGTCTGGGCTGTGTCCCTCTCGCCCACGGACCTTAGCACCCATGGGCTGCCTCCTGACATGTACATTCCGGTATTCAGAGTTTGGTAGGGTTTGGTAAGAATTGCTTCCCCCTAGCCCTTCCAGTGCTTTACCCCCAGAACTTAAACGTCGAGGCTCTACCTAAATAGATTTCGCGGAGAACCAGCTATTTCCTGATTTGATTGGCCTTTCACCCCTAGCCACAGCTCATCCAAGACTTTTTCAACAGTCACTAGTTCGATCCTCCAGCTGGTGTTACCCAACTTTCAATCTGGCCATGGCTAGATCATCAGGTTTCGGGTCTAATACGTGCAACTAAGACGCCCTATTCAGACTCGGTTTCCCTTCGCCTTCGCCTATCGGCTTAAGCTTGCTGCACAAATTAACTCGCTGACCCATTATACAAAAGGTACGCTCTCACACCTTGCGGTGCTTGAACTGCTTGTAAGCATTCGGTTTCAGATTCTTTTTCACTCCCCTCGTCGGGGTTCTTTTTACCTTTCCCTCACGGTACTTGTTCACTATCGGTCAAAAAGGAGTACTTAGGCTTGGAGGGTGGTCCCCCCATGTTCAGACAGAATTTCTCGTGTTCCGCCTTACTCGGTCAAATAACAATATATCGATGCCTACGGGACTATCACCCACTATGGTCAACCTTTCCAGGTTGTTCTGCTTTATATTGCCATTCAAATGGCCTGTTCCGCGTTCGCTCGCCACTACTAGCGGAGTCTCGGTTGATGTCCTTTCCTCTGGTTACTTAGATGTTTCAGTTCACCAGGTTCGCTTCGCTACCCTATGTATTCAGGTAGAGATCGCCTTACGGCGGGGTTGCCCCATTCGGAAATCTTCGGATCAAGGGATATTCGCACCTCCCCGAAGCTTATCGCAGCGTATTACGTCCTTCATCGCCTCTTTTTGCCAAGGCATCCACCAAATGCTCTTAGTCTGCTTGATCCTTATCAGAAAACAGGTATTGGTTAGAACTGTTCTCTTTAACTACTCCACAAAGGCTGATGACCAATGCGTTTCATTTGATTTGGAATACCATGCGGCTGACGTGTTTCGCTGAATAAAAGTTTTTTAGTGTGTCTCTATAGAGTTAGAAACGACTTTTATTTAGCCCCTTCGAATAGCTATACGAAGGCCCCACTACCTTTTGCGCCCTTATTTTTTTACCGATTATTTCGTGTTCATCTGAAGAACACGACAATAAACATAAGGACAATACTAGCGGGTCGCATGATGTCTGAAGCAGACGAAAGATAATCCCAAGCTATGCACAACCAACCACTCGTAAGCCGAAGTGTCTGCGGATGTTGGAAGCAGAACTTCATGAGTGTACTCAGGCGTTAGCCATACATACCGGGATATCTTCCCATTCAATCACAAACCTATTTACAATGTTAAAGAACGAACCGTCCTCTACAACATGTGCGGAGAACGAGAGAAGAGATGCGCGCTAAAAAGCGAAATTCAGTTGAGCGATGATGGTGGACCCTAACGGGATCGAACCGTTGACCTCATGCTTGCAAAGCACGCGCTCTCCCAGCTGAGCTAAGGGCCCCAATATCAAACCTCAATTGATCTGAATGGTGGGCCAGGGAAGATTTGAACTTCCGACCCCACGCTTATCAAGCGTGTGCTCTAACCAACTGAGCTACTAGCCCAATTCAGAGATCAGAAATCCAAAAACATGAAATCATAAAAACAGACTCCTGTATTTCGATTTCTGATTTCTGATGAGAAGGGATACGACGGCGGCGACTGAAATCTTCAGGATGCTCTCGTGAGAGAGGCTGAAGAAATAAGCGATATGCTTTTCCTTAGAAAGGAGGTGATCCAGCCGCACCTTCCGATACGGCTACCTTGTTACGACTTCGCCCCAGTCATTAACCCTACCGTGGTCGGCTGCTTCCTTGCGGTTAGCGCACCGACTTCAGATAGAACCAACTCCCATGGCGTGACGGGCGGTGTGTACAAGGCCCGGGAACGTATTCACCGTAGCGTGCTGATCTACGATTACTAGCGATTCCAACTTCATGCACTCGAGTTGCAGAGTGCAATCTGAACTGAGGTGGTTTTTGGGGGTTCGCTCCAGCTTGCGCTTTGGCTTCCCACTGTCACCACCATTGTAGTACGTGTGTAGCCCAGGCCGTAAGGGCCATGAGGACTTGACGTCATCCCCGCCTTCCTCCGGCTTGTCACCGGCAGTTTCAATAGAGTGCCCAGCATAACCTGGTAGCAA
Source organism: Alphaproteobacteria bacterium (assembly GCA_033762625.1). Classification (NCBI taxonomy): domain Bacteria; kingdom Pseudomonadati; phylum Pseudomonadota; class Alphaproteobacteria; species Alphaproteobacteria bacterium. Next base: position 16,889 of record JANRLI010000004.1, on the reverse strand, counting down.
CTATCGATAAGGGTTGCGCTCGTTGCGGGACTTAACCCAACATCTCACGACACGAGCTGACGACAGCCATGCAGCACCTGTGTGCTAGCCAGCCGAACTGAAGGAGCTAATCTCTTAGCCCCATACTAGCCATGTCAAGGCCTGGTAAGGTTCTTCGCGTTGCGTCGAATTAAACCACATACTCCACCGCTTGTGCGGGCCCCCGTCAATTTCTTTGAGTTTCATCCTTGCGAATGTACTCCCCAGGCGGAATGCTTAATGTGTTAACGGCGTCACTGAAAAGTTAGACTTTCCAACAACTAGCATTCATCGTTTACAGCGTGGACTACCAGGGTATCTAATCCTGTTTGCTCCCCACGCTTTCGTGCCTCAGTGTCAGTATCGAGCCAGTAAGCCGCCTTCGCCACCGGTGTTCCATCCAATATCTACGAATTTTACCTCTACACTGGATATTCCACTTACCTCTCTCGAACTCTAGCTAAATAGTTTCAAAAGCAATTCCCGGGTTGAGCCCAGGGCTTTCACTTCTGACTTACATAACCACCTACGCACCCTTTACGCCCAGTAATTCCGAACAACGCTAGCCCCCTTCGTATTACCGCGGCTGCTGGCACGAAGTTAGCCGGGGCTTATTCTTATGGTACAGTCATTATCTTCCCATACAAAAGAGCTTTACAACCCGAAGGCCTTCATCACTCACGCGGCATGGCTGGATCAGGGTTTCCCCCATTGTCCAAGATTCCCCACTGCTGCCTCCCGTAGGAGTCTGGACCGTGTCTCAGTTCCAGTGTGGCTGATCGTCCTCTAAGACCAGCTAAAGATCGTAGCCTTGGTGAGCCATTACCTCACCAACTAGCTAATCTTACGCGGGCTCATCTTCTAGCGATAAATCTTTCCCCCGGAGGGGTCATACGGTATTAGCACCAGTTTCCCGGTGTTATCCCATACTAGAAGGGAGATTCCCACGTGTTCCTCACCCGTGCGCCACTAGGTATTGCTACCTCGTTCGACTTGCATGTGTTAGGCCTGCCGCCAGCGTTCGTTCTGAGCCAGAATCAAACTCTCAAGTTGAGTGTTTGTGCAAAGTTTTGAGGTCTTTGCGCTTCCTGGCATCTGTTCGTGGTGCCGGACTGCTCCGGACACCTCATTGTTCTTGACGGGCAATGATACGATAAATCGTATCAAAGCTTTAGTTTATTACGTGAATAATCATTTTACTGAATTATTCCGATATCAAGGATGCTCAAAACGACAGATACCGATTGTGTCTCATGAGTAAAACTCATGAGACTGTTTTAAGTGCAATCTCATTCTGACGTGACCGAAGTTACGTCAGACAATCGCCGCCTGCGCATCCCTTCTCTCGTTCTCTATTCACAATGTCAAAGAACCGGTTTTAATAAACCCAGTACAAAAGCGCAAAAAACACCCCCGTGCAATAAATGCACTTAGAAGTATTTTGGTCTTTTGTGCTGAACGACTAAACCGCACCAAATAAGCTTCGGGGGTTCGCCGTTGGACGCTCTTATACTCCAACCACTTCAAAGCTGTAAAGCGAAAAATAAAAAAAGTGTAAAGTACAGTTTATATTAATAAAATAAGGGTTATTTGATAGTTATCCACAGCGCTGTGAACAGAATCTAGAAATTAATTTGCATTTTTTTTGGAAGAATTTTGCGCACCATGGGCCGTTTTATAAAAACGCCGCGCTGCCCTCGCCGACTTTTAAAAAAATGCATTTTATGCCTGTAAATATTGCGTTTCATAGCAATTCAGCGCTCCGCCTTTTCGCAACTGCACACCAAAACCCCTTATGAATCAGGCCAAAACAGCAATTTTCATAGTTTTTTAACCATGAATCACACATCGTAACAACACCGAAATACCTGTGTTTTATGCAACCTTTACCCTTCCCGGTGCATGGCAAACGAATTTGGTTTTTTGATTGAAGGCCGAAATGGCCAAAAACCTTCTGATATTTCCGCTCATGGAAATCAGCCCAAAGGTGCACTTGTAATGACTCCTGGATGTATGCGCGGCATTGGTGATGTCGGCGCATTTTGCGCACTCCACGAAGAAGGCATCTCCCAACAATTTAGCGGATATTTTGGAATTTCAGTCGGCGCTGTTGAAATTCTGTTTGCAGATGATCCAACACGCGGACTTGGTATTTTTTCAAAACTGACCGGGCATAACTTTGTGAAACTATCGCAGCAGGATTTGACGCTGCGCAGCCGCCAGCTTCTTAGCGCTGCAACCCTGCGTGCGTTCCAGGTTGTTGGTACGGCCGCTACGTCTAAGCTTGCTGAAATCACGGGCTATGATGCTGTGCGCGTTGGCGCATATCTTGATAATCAATACCTGTCACGCATTTTGCAAACGGAATTTGTGCCGGATATTGATGCTATTCGTGCATCTGAAAAAGAATACCGCGTCTATTACACCAATGCGCGGACCGGCCGCCCGCAAAGTTTTGATTTGCGCAAAGCCAAAACATTGGATGAAGCGTTACTGCATGTCGATGCTAGTTCCCGCCTGCCATTCATTTCCGGAAAGCCGATCATGATTGGTGGCGATTTGTTATTTGATGGTTGCTATTCCGCATCCTACCCGGTGCATGACATTACAGAACGCGGGTATAATCGCATTGTAATGATGCTTAGCCTTCATCCCGATGACATCATGGAAAGCGAGGGCGAAATCGGGCGGCTTGTTGATTTATATGCCCGTGTCCATGCGCGCACCAGCGTTAATGCCTATGCCGAATATCGCGCCAAGCTGCCAGAAATTATCAATGAAGTCATGTCCGGCACCATCACCACCAACACAGGAACTTCCCACATCCGGGTAATTCATCCTGAGAAGGCGGATTCAAAAATGAACCCGCTGGAAACCGACCCGGGTAAGCTTGAAGAAGTATTCTGGGAAGGTTATGCGCGCGGAAAAATGTTCGTTGCACAGATTATGCGCGAATATAAACAACACAGCGATTATACCAGCCGACTTGCAAACGCGCTGGGTTTTAATAATGCGCCTGTTACAACGGTAAAACGCCTTGCGCAAGGCTAATCAGCCATGAGGTAACTGGTTCTGGATTTTACTGACCAGCTCTTTGCTTTCTTCTTCAAAAAACGGCACCATATCGCCAAAGCCCCATACGGGTTTTGGCCACGCCAAATCCTTTGCATATCGCGCAACAATGTGAATGTGCAATTGCGGAACGATATTGCCGATGGTTGCAACATTCATTTTTTCAGCACGATAAAACTGTTTCATAAAAACCGATACGCGGTTGATTTCTTCCAGCAATGTTTTTTGCTCGCCGGGCAATAAATCCGTCAATTCCTTTGCGCCATCTTTGCGTGGAACCAGCACCATCCACGGAAAGCGCTTGTCATTCATAAGAACCAACTGGCTAAGCTTCAAATCCCTGATAAAAAACGTATCTTTGGCAAGCTGTGTATGAAGAAAAAAATTGCTCATTTACTGCTTCTGGCGCTTTCTTGGATTGGAATTTTAAGGAATGTGGACTATTTTATTGATATGACACCCATTCAGCTTACACAAAATGCTGCAAAACGCATCCGTTTTCTAAGCCAGCAACAGGCGCAGGCGGGGCTTTTTCTGCGCCTTGCCGTCGATAGTGGCGGCTGTTCCGGCTTTAAATACAATTTCCAGCTTGAAGAAAAGCCAACCACGGCCGATGACATCATTATTGAACGTGACGGTGCAAAACTGGTGATTGATAAAACATCCCTTTCCTTCCTTGAAGGTTCAGAGGTTGATTTTGTATCTGATCTTTCAGGCGAAAGTTTTCAGGTTAAAAATCCAATGGCCGATTCATCCTGTGGTTGCGGAACCTCATTTGCCGTAAAAATTTAGAGTAGAGTGTAAATGCGTATTGCCAGTTGGAACGTCAACTCCATAAAAATGCGGCTTCCAATCGTATGTGACTGGCTGAAATCCCAATCTCCGGACGTGTTGCTCCTGCAAGAATTGAAATGCGAAACCGACGCCTTCCCGCGCATGGAAATTGAAAGTCTTGGCTATCACACGCTGGTGAAGGGACAAAAAGCCTATAACGGTGTTGCTATTTTAAGCAAGGAGCAGGCAGTTTTTCGCACCGATATACTGGATGGCGATGAAACAGACCTGCATTCCCGCTATATCGAAGCCGAAGTAAAAGGGTGGATTATCGCTAGCATTTATCTGCCCAACGGCAATCCTTTAGGCAGCGAAAAGCTCCCATACAAACTTCGCTTTATGGAGCGCTTAGCAGCGCATGCAAAAAAGCTTTATAAAGAAGAACGCCCCGTTGTGCTGGGCGGTGACTATAATGTCATTCCAGTTGATGCTGATGCCCGTCATCCTGAAAACTGGCGCAATGACGCGCTGGCACAACCACAATCACGTGCACATTTTAATGCGTTATTGAATATGGGGTATGTGGATGCATTTCGGGCACTACACCCTGATGAAATAGGCGCCTATACATTTTGGGATTATCAGGCAGGCGCATGGCCGCGCGACGATGGGATCCGAATTGATCATCTCCTCACCTCCCCTGAAGCCAGCGATAAGCTCTTAAAATGCTGGATTGATAAGCACCCGCGCGGGCTTGAAAAGGCTTCCGACCACACGCCAATCATTGCGGATTTTTTAGCCTGAAAGCATTAAAACCACTACGTTTTAGGCATGAGACCGTCTATAACACTGCCCATGATAAAACCAATGACACAGCCTGTTACACAGAAGCGTATTTCATTTCTGGGCCTGCCACTCGATGTTGGCTATTCAATTGCCGATTTAACCTCTCTTTTAACAAAAAAGGGCGAGAGCAAATTGGTAACCTTCGTACGTGCTGATGCATGGGCATTCGTCGCTAAACATCCTGAATTTGCCGAACAACTCGGCAAAATGGATTTGGTTATTCCGGCAAGTTTTGATATCGCCTATTCCGCACAGCAGCTACATGACACCGCATGCACCGATGTTTGTTTTGAAACATATTCCCTTGCGGCGCCATTTTTTAAAGCCGCGATTGAACAGCATATTTCTGTTATGTTAGTTGGCGGCCAACCGGCGATTGATGAACGGGTACATGACAAACTGGTTACGACGTATCCTGGCCTTAATATCCCAACTACAGCCAATGGCTATGGCGACATCGCGCCTAAAATCGCGCTCATCCTTGAAAAAAAACCCGATGTAGTGCTGGTGGATTATGCAGCGGGCAAAGCTGAAAACTTCCTTATTGCGCTTAAAGATGCCGGGTATAAAGGGGTTGCAATCGCTGTCACTGGCTTCTTTGATGAAACCTTGCTTGATACCGAGTTTTATCCCGAATGGGCAAAGAAGTGGAATGTTCAATATACCTATCGCCTGTTATCGCAGCCTGGAACATTGCTTAGCGGATTTATCGGTGCCTACCCTTCCTTTGCTATCCCCGCCGTCAAAGCGCTGGCGGATAAATACAAAGATAAATACCTGCCTAAAAAAGCCTGAGCTTAGTTTACAGTTTATATCGCTATGTCACATCGAACTTCCACAGGCCATGCGCTGCCACCCGGTTTACGCATTTATGCGATTGGCGATATTCACGGGCGCCTCGATTTACTTAAAGCGTTGATGGATAAAATTGATGCGGATACCGCGTCAACTACCGCCACCGTAAAGCTGATTTTTTTAGGCGATTACATCGACCGCGGGCTGCAAAGTAAACAGGTGCTGGATTATCTATTGCAGCTTTCCGATGCCGCTAACGATGCGCAAAAACCGCATTTCATCCTCGGCAATCATGAACAAGTAATGCGCGAAATCATCAAGCACTCCGATCTGAATTTAGTACAGAACTGGCTAACCTTTGGCGGGCGCGAAACATTGATGAGTTATGGCATTCGCCCTGCTGCACTGAATAACGCTGCTGGCATAAGGACGATGTTAAACGATTTTATGGCGAAAGTTCCATCAAGCCATGCGGCATTTTTAAATGCTATGGAAACATCGGTCAGCTACGGTGATTACTTCTTTTGTCATGCGGGCGCACGACATGGTGTGCCATTAAGCGACCAGAGCGAGCAGGATTTGGTGTGGATACGCCGCGATTTTATTGCCAATACCAAAAAATACGAAAAGATGATTGTGCATGGCCACACCATAAGCGAAACACCGGAATTGCTGCCACACCGAATTAACGTCGATACCGGCGCGTATGCAACCGGTTGCCTAACAGCGGTTGCACTTGAAGGCACACAGCAATGGCTGGTTCAGACACGCTGATTTAAGATTAACGCCGCAGATGCTTAGAATTTAGAAGAAGCGTTCTGGAACGGTAACTACGTCACCTGCACCAACGGTTGTGTCTTCTTTCACTTTTTCTTCTTTGCCGTTCTGACCGCCACGCTTGACCTTGATATCATCTTTGTCTGCGCGGTAGGTATAGCCGCCAGCTAGCGCCACAGCATTAATCACGGTCATGCCATTTTGATAGTTGTAGCTACCCGGCTTCATGACTTCGCCCACAATAAAAAACGGACGGTAATTCATCACTTCCATACTGACTTTGGGGTCTTTCAAATAACCATCTTTGAGCTTGGCTGTGATACTGTCTTTCAGCTTGGCGATGGTTGTGCCCATGGCTTTGGTTTCACCAATCAGCGGCATGGAAACCATGCCGGTTGACGATACTTCAAATTCACCCGATAGATCGGTTTCACCATAAACGGTGATGCGTAGCTTGTCGCCAATACCGAGCACATAATCACTGGGGTCGCTAGCCTTTGCTGGCGCATAACCCAAGAAAAGAAGGGCTGCAAAAAGCAGCCCTAATTTCAAAAAGCCCATTTTGGAAAGCCAATGTGCGTTTTTCAGCATGTACTTTTTACCCAATTAGTATTGAGCACCAAAGCGAACCAATGCTACGTGACGATCGTAATCGCTGCCTGCAATGTTCGACATACGTTTGGTGAAGTCATAAGTAAAATCGCTGTAGAAGTTACGGTTGATGTAGTAGCGCGCACCTGCACCAAGACCCAGCGTATCGTCATTACGTGCCGATTGCTTGAAATCATTGTTGGTGAACGACGCATTACCTTCAAGAATAAGGTCGCGGCGAAGTTCATGAGTAACCGTACCCGAAGCACCGGTTGCAACATATGCATTCGAGCTGGTTGGAACAGCAACACCGCCTAAAGTGGTTTCTTCAATCGAGCGGCTGGTTTCAACTTCAATCGAGGTCAATTCTGTTACGTTCCACAATACGTCTGCGCCGAAATCGAATACATTCACGCCGCCGCTTGCAAAGTTGTAATAGTCACGACCTTTATAACCAGCGAAGCCTTCTGCAGTGATGATACCGCCAAAGTCAAACTTGGCACCGGCATTCACCTTGTAACCATTCGAGTTACGTAAGGAGTTCGATGTATAATCCATCACATCGTAACCGCCACGTACGAAAGGCTTCAGATTAGCAGTCAAATCGTATGAAACGCTTGCGCCAACCTTATGGTTGGTGCGGTTACGGCCATTTTGGCTAAGGGTCGCGCCTGAAACAAGGGTTACTTTGTCGTAATCGCGGTAGCTGAAATCATAATCAGCTCTCGCCTTCAAAAGGCCCATGCCGCGATAGGCTTCCGCGCCAGCAGTGTAAACATCAAACTGGGTTGGCTCAGCAGCTGAACCCAAGGATGATGGGTTGCCGCGTGGTTCTGTGCCGCGTTGGAAACCAGCTGAGCCAGCAAGCCATGTCTGGTTTTCAATGTCATAGCGGCCTTCCAATTGGGTCATGCCACCAACATTGTTTTCTTCATTATTGATGACGTTGGTGTTGATGTCCGCTAAGCCGGTGAAAGCAATCGCGTGACGACCCCAGTTGGATGCTGCAGTCAATGATGGGTTAATCTTTGTGACAACGTCATCATTCTTGGCTTGCGGCGCAGAATAGATGTTGCTGTCATAAAAACCTGCAACGCTGATAGCAGGGAACATCTGGAATGAACCAACATCAATCGGGGTTGGATCAAAGTCAGGACGTGGGCGGGCCGAAACCGATTGGCCACGGATTGGTTCGAATTGTTCGGTCGTGGAGCGGCGAACATTAAAGCTACCATCCTGTTCAGAGCGTCCTCCGAACAAACCTTGGTTTGCTTGAGCTGAGCCAGCTACAAAGACAGTTGCCATTGCCAACATGGCAATTCCGACTTTTTTCATTTTTTACTCCACGTGTTATTATAAAGCGACTGGGTGATTAATTAGGCGAGAGACCTTGAAGGAATAAGGGCGCAACACTCGTCACGCCCTTATGAATTTGGATTACTCAACGCTTGGTGCGTGTGCGCCAAGTGTATTAACGGTTGGGGTTGTGCCTTGGGTTACAGCGAGCAAAGCAGCAAGCTTGTCGCCTTCACATTGTGGGTTTTGCGCCATTAAGCCGTTTGCATTGCTAACGGTTTGGCCATGCAGACCGGCATTTTGCGTCGAAATGTTTGTTTGTTCAGTCATGCCCAGTGCAGCAGCAAAAATATCAGATGCCGGGCATGGGGATGCAGCTTGGAAACCCTTGCCATTCGCAATATTCACAAGCGCCGCGATGATGGTTGCGGCCTGTTTGGATTGGCTTTCAGGAATTTGACCAACGAATGGGCCAGCTGCGGTAAAGAGTTTTGCAGCCAAGGTTGGGTTGGTAGCAATTTTGGATTGAGCTTGTTGCAAAAGGTACAATGCAATCTCGCCCTGTGCGCCTGGGTTTGCAGCAGCAATCTGGTTGATTTTTTCAAAGTTGCCAGCAGCAATCGCGGCTTGAACGGAATCGGTAACAGCTGACGCAGATGCTTGAACGGCGAATGTGGTAAATAGAGCAAATAATGCAGATAAAATTAGCTTTTTCATGGCTAGGCCCCCAATAAATTTGTAAAAATGATGCAGCGCATCTACTGGGGGAATGAGTACAACCTTGATGGTGGGTTTACAAGCGCTATCATAGCCTTACTTCCAATAATGCGCGATTTGTGTGGAATCAGACACAAGGCAGTCTTGCTTTATTTTTCAATGGCTTGCAGTCGATTATTAACGCAGGGATATTTCGTTAAGCGAAACATATGAAAGTGAACACGCAAACTTAGTGGCAAATCGCCATTTCATTGATCCATTCCTGCGAATAGATCGGGTCTTCCCCGCGTTCGGCTAGCCAACGGTTCTGCAACATATAGGCTTCCCGCTCCTTGGCATCGTTACATGGATATTTGCGTCCTGCCAGAGTTTGGGCATGGTGAACCATTTCATGCACTAGGTAGCTTTGCGAACGAAGGGATTCAGGATCCCACATGATATTGTTGATGATAATTTGTCCGGGGATGTATGCCGCTACTGAACGCGCCTGTTGCACACCTTCCAAACCCAATGACGTTTTCAATTTAAACCCGCTGGCCGTCACGATCGGCAACGCATGAATTCTCATACCACTCGCATTTTCAACCCAGCGTGCAATCGGGGCAAGCGCGGTGGGTGAAATACGCGTTCCATCCGGAACCGCAGCTTGAACATTCAATGACAAAAAAAATACAGCTGCACATGACAGCAAGCCGAAAATATGTTTCATAAAATGACCTTTGAAAAATAAAAATCTCAAAGGTCATTTTGTGCTTTTAAGGCTAATTGAAACTTGACGATGCTTCCGTTTCAATTTGAAATTAGATCAAATTTTACGCGTTTATTTTATATCAACCATACTTATCCGCGTGGCTATTGAATGGCTGAAAATGCATATGCAACAGCCGTTTTTGAACACTAAAAATATTTTTGGGGAAGCTGGATTTTATAAAGGGCAGAGCAATTAGTACGCCTGATCCTTCTTCAAAAGCACCGGAATGGTCTTTAGCAGAATGACAATATCCAGCCAAAGGCTCCAGTTGCGTGAATACCATGCATCCAGCGCCACACGTTGCTTATAGTTCAGTGTAGAACGACCACTAACCTGCCATGCGCCAGTAATCCCGGGGCGTACAGATTCATAATAACTGTAATCGCCTTCATAAAACAAAATTTCTGCTTCTTTAATCGGGCGCGGGCCAACCAAACTCATATCGCCTTTTAGCACATTGAACAGTTGCGGTAATTCATCAAGGCTGGTCTTGCGAATAAATTCACCAAGCTTGGTAACACGCGGGTCGTTCTTCAGCTTGTAAAAAATTTTCCATTCTTCCTGCGCCGCAGGATTTTTCGCCAGATATTCCTTTAACGCTGCCTCCGCCCCTACTTTCATGGATCGGAATTTAAGGCATTTAAATGGTTTGCCGTTTCGTCCAATGCGTGATTGGGAGAAAATCACCGGGCCACCATCAAGGCTAACGGCAATCGCAAGGCCAAGCAGCACTGGCGATAATACGACAAGCGCAGTGCCTGCAACCACAATATCAAATGTGCGTTTCAGGAAGCGCGGCAGCATCAGTACCACTTGGTTGGTATTATGCAGCATCAAAACATCCTGCATCATGAAGTGATGCGGCGAGATGGTGGTCGATGGCAACCCCAGCCAAGGCGGAATGATGGAATACGGAACACGTTCACGCACCATGCCTTTCAATACTTCGTTGTGCTTATCCAGCTCGCTGCCTTCCAGTGCAAGAAAAATATGGCCTACGCCGGTTACCATCATCATGCGTTCCCATGCGCGCGGCGTATTGAATTGTCCGAATGAATCCGGGTACATCTGACGAATGACGTTAAAGCCCATACGCTTTTCGCGCGCCAGCGTTGCTATCGCAGCTTCGGCCGTAGGCCCATTACCGATAATAAGCGAGGGAATTTTCCATTCGCCGCGTTTATCCAGCATACGGCGCACCATCACGCGGCCAACAAACATAAAGACTGCAAAGAATGTCCAGCTAAAGCCAAGCCACAGACGAGAATAAAGCGTTTGCGCAGCAAATTGCACAAAACCGCCCATGATGAACCCGATGAATGCCGCGGTCACAATATTGCCAACTGCTTCCCAATACGGAAGGCGTTGGCGGTAATGTCCCTTCGTATCAAGCCATAATACGGCAGCAATTCCCAAGGATGCGAACATGCCAAATTGTTTTAAGGTGTCGATGCTAATGATTTCTTGGAACGTTTCATGCGTGATGAATGTGTTGAAAGCCCAAGCTGCAAAACCACCCGCAACGAATGCCACTAGTAATGCAACGCAATCACTAATAAGGATAAGACGGCCAGATTTTTCTAAAATTGATCGCGTGTTTTTAAAAACAGATGCCAGATAATCCCCGCGTTCCAATACGCGCACATCTTTGGCAAGAGAAACAACATTCTCCACCATGCCCTTAATGTCATTATCTTGTGTATCGTCTTGTGCAGGCTTTTTTCTGAATTCGCTAAGGTTTTCTGGTTTTGCCATATCGATGCCCACGGTTACGCTTGTTTGCAGTGCAATACTTCTGCATGAGCCGCTTTCTACGCTAAATTGTGGGTTAATAATAGCTAAAAATTAAAATCATTAGCATTTTCATATACTTAAGACTTAAGCGCACCATGGCTTACTGATTAAATTATAAGCATAACGCTCTGTTTCATAGCTAGAGCATGCATATTATTTGTGCATAGTTCTGTGAGCAGAGTAAGAGAAATTACCAAAGCACAGACATAGATTTTAAAAAACACCTTGTATTAACCCGCCCAAAAACCTACCAATCCAGCCATGAACAGCTGCCCAAAAGTTGCCCGATTTGCAGTCATCGTTTTATGCGCGCTTGGTATTTCACAAGTGGCACTCGCACAATCTTATCAAAATTTGAGTAACCTTGTGGCGGTGCAACAACGCATGTTGAACGTAGCACCCGATATGGAAGACGGCGCAGGTTCAGAAATTCTTGGCTATAATGGCAGTGTCCATGGCCGCCCGAACGGAAATTTGAAATTCGGCGGCATGACCAAAGAAGAAGCAGATGCGTTTTTAAATAGCCCACGCAACTGGTTCAATAATGTTGGCAAGGGTGGCTCACCGCTTACTAAACCTATCAAGCTTGATGCGTATGCAAAAGTTTTAACGCAAGCAGATGAAGATGTTTATCGCAAAATTTTCAATGCGATTGGCGATAATAAATTACATGAAATTACGGCCCTGACCTTACAGCTTCAAGACCCCCTATTGATGGGCCATGTGGAAGCTGTGCAATTGCTGCGCCCCGATGTTCAGCCTACCCAGGAAAAACTGCTCGGCTGGATGCAAAATTATGCTGATTTACCTGAAGCAGATGAAATCTATGCCAAGTTCAAAAAGCTATACGCACCGGCAATCGCGCAATGCCCGAAGCCCGTCAATTTTCCGCTTTTTGCGGGCAGTGTTGAACGCGCAGATGGCGGTGGCACGATTGAATGGCAAGCTGGTGGTATTCTGACCGTTGCAAGCAAAGGTAAAGGTGGAAACGCTTTTGCCAAATTACTTCGTCAGGGCAAGCTGAATGATGCAATTCAGCTGATTGAAAAACAGAAAACCGAAGGTGCACTATCTGAAGCGCAAGAAGTTGCTTCGCAATTCGCACTGGCTGAACTGCTTATGCGTAATGGTAACGCCGATAAGGCATGGCCGCTTATTCGTGAAAGTGATATTTACAAAGCAGGCTTTGATACTGGCGCACAAAACTACGCCCTGTGGGTGAAGGGTCTGATTGCATGGACGCAGGAAGGCTATATGCAATCCTTCGAAGCATTCAAACAATTGGCCGCGCAACAACTTCCCGCACCGAACAAAGCTGCGGCCGCGTTCTGGGCAGCCAGAGCAGCTGAAAAGATCGGGCTAACATCTGAAATGAATGCGAATATGAGTTTGGCCGCAAATTACCCGCGTTCGTTCTATGGGCTGCTGGCCTTAAACCGCAGCAAGACAGCTCCGCATTACAATTGGAATATTCCCGCATTTGATAAATCAACAGCCGAGGCGTTTAAAAAGAACACTGCTGGCAAACGCGCCCTTGCGCTACTGCAACTGGGCGAACGCGTGTTGGCGCAAGCCGAACTTCGTGAAATGAATGTATCGGGCAGCGCGGTTCTGAAAAATGGCTTGTTGGCGCTTGCCAACCGCTATGCCCTGCCTTCCCTTTCGGTTCAGGTGGGCAGTGCATTTGGCGCAAAGTATGATGCCGCGCTTTATCCGCTTATCCCTTGGCAGCCTGAAAACGGCTATACCGCCGACCCTGCTCTGGTACTTGCGATTGCCAAGAATGAATCCCATTTCAACCACGGTGCGGTAAGCCCGGCAGGCGCAACCGGCCTGATGCAAATCATGCCGCAAACCGCAGAAATGATGCGTGATGGTTCATCCAAGCATCTGGGTGATCCTGAACTTAACGTCACCTTGGGTGATCGTTATATTGAAATGCTAACGCGCACCGATGGTATTGATAAAAATCTTCTCTTTATCATCGGCTCATACAATGCTGGGCCAAAACGCATTCTTGGCCTGTTTGAAGCAAGCAAACGGCAAAATGGCGATGACCCGTTATTGTTTATTGAAACATTACCCATCAAAGAAACACGCGACTATATGCAAAAAGTCATGGCGACCTATTGGGTTTATCGCGCCCGCTTCAACAAACCACTTACCGCTATGGCAGAACTCACTGTTGGTCGCTGGCCAACCTATAATCGCGGTGATCTAAAACTCACCATGAATGATAAATCAGAACAATAATTTCTCTCTTGGTTAACGCGCATATCGCCACTGCAAAATACTTTCGGGTTTTTGTGGTAATCTTTATAAATGGCTTCAACTTCCGCTAAATTATTAGTCATCGGATATACCGCCGCCGCATCAACCTTCTGCGGCGCATCGGGCGCCTATGCGCTAACAAAAACGACTATAAAAGACCCCGCAGCTTTTGAAGGCATGATGAAAGCTCTGGTCATGACAAAAAGCCCTTCGGCTAGAGAAGGCTATGTTGCCGAAAGTCTTGCTGGAGCAAAAGCATGCATTATTCCAACCACAGCAGACACACCAGAAATGTTGGTTAGTGTAGAAGGATTTGACGCAAGCAAATTTGAAGCCGCCTATACTTATGCCAAAGGATTACATGGATATGACGGCTGGAACCCGTCTACTCAAGGTGCATACAGACATCAGACGATTTGCGCATTTGAAATTCTGCCCGATTCAAAAAAAGCAACGCTTGGACATTTCCGTACGTCCATCAATCTTACAAGTATCAAGATGGACTCCAGCATGTTTAAAATGGCCGACATCGTATATCATGAACGCATGCACGCTATCTGGGAAATATTGAACCGAATAAAATATGGTTCTACTGAAGGTGATTTTATGCTGCGTGAGATTGGTCTTGATGAAGCCAATGCCTTCGCGCGCTCTTTTCTTGCTTTACAAATCCGCAAGCTCACGACAACAGACATGAATGAAGCTCGCAATATCCAAAAACACCTCTCAAGCTTCCAACCTACAGCAACGCAAACATTTGACCAGATGGTAAAGCTATATGGTGTGGATACACTTAAGGAAAGCATCGCTAAAACGGGTATGCTTCCTCCGGAATTCAATCGCATAATCTTCATGCAATTATTGGAAGAATTGATTGACCGTGATTATGGCCACCATCTGCACGAACAAGCCACACCCTCCACAAATGCCCGCATCACCATTAATGATAGCGAAATCGGTATGATCCTCAACTTCGATATGCCGTTCTATGGTGCATCAACCTCATGGGGCGGATTTACAACACATGTCGCAACTCACTTACCCATCGTTGAAAAACTAAAACATGCGCATCCGGATGATGGATCACACCCAGATCAGACACACTCCGATAAAAGGCCACTTTCGATTATTGCATCGTTTGCAAATTCTCTTAACCTAATGATTAAGTATGCAACGAAGGACTGGGATTTTAGTGCCACAATCGCAGCTGATTTAACTGGCACGTTATATAATGAGGAGGCAGTAAAAGCCGCGTTCATTCGGGAGGATCTTCGCACGCTGACTGACATTGCCATAAAACGCGTTGAAGTGAGCACCAGTTTAAGCCCGGCAGTCAAAGAAAAGTTATCAAAATCATTGATGATACTTGGCTTGAATTTGCAAGAACCACCAACCCCTAAAGGGCATGAAGTACCACATTATGGTACAGAAGCAGCTTTGAGCACTAAGCAGTTTTTCCAATTTATTGAGCGTAAAACACCCTGCATTCAATTCGCGCCATTGATTGCGCGGGATTATGCAGCAAACATGAGAGAAAACCCCGTCTCAGGGAATTACAGATTTCATACATATTTGGAACAGCTTGCAGCAGATGCCAGAAAAAAACTTGGCTCCATACAAGGGTATAGTCCGCAGCTGAAAGGTGACTTAGCGTCACTGATTGATGATTTAGTATTGTCAGTAAAGCTTGCAAGACCTCTTACAGGCGAAACGACCCTGCGGGGTTTAACCAGCGCCCAACGCAAAGCGCAGTGCGGCTAATCAAAAAAGCCTCTATATATTGCCAATCCTTCGTAAAATAATATTTTTATAAAATATTACTGTTCGAAATAATTTTGTTCGCGGCACAATAATCAATTCGCATGTGCTATTGAGTCTATGTAACAGTGCATTTCATAACACTTTGTGACTCAAAATGGTGCTTGTTGGTTGGAATGAATTTGATTTAAATGTGCAAATGCAATTGCATCAAATGTAGAGCGAATTCGAAATGATAAATAAACAGTTAATGCGCGCATAACCAAGAGTCTTAATAAGGCGTATACGAGGCACTGATAAAGTCATCAAATATTCGTTTTACTTTACATGGAATTTGAATGCCCACATCATCGGACGCACAGCATGTAATTAAAGAAGTTGAACTGGCCATTCACGAGCATAATTATGGCCGTTTATATGACTTAGGCATAAACCTTGTAAAAAAGGCTGCCAACGAAAATTCCTGGCTGGAAGCCGTGGTTATCATCACGGGATACCTTGTTAAAAGCCAGCCTCATTTGTGGGATGCCGTTGATTTATCAAAGCGCGCTGCGCTTCAGGCCCCTGAAAACTCCCGTTTAGAAGATTTAACCCATAAATCCCTCGTTGTTTGCATTAATGCCTTCCCCGATGCGGAAGACCGCATAAAAGCCAGTTATTCCGTGGTTTCCGTTGCGCCCAAAAGCGGTAATTTGATTGCGCTTTGCCTTGATTTGATGTTGGAAAACATCCCACAGGTCGATACCCCATCGGCACGCAAGCAATACATCAAGATGGTTATTTATTATTCACCAAAAGGTAGCCCTGCGATTAAACGCGCAGAAATCTTGATGATCAAGACCCATGCTGAAATTCAGGAGAAGCTGAAGGTAGATGAAGTTAAGGAAAAACCTGAATCGCAATTGGGCGGCTTCCTCGACCGTTACCAAGGTGCTTTTGAGGGTCTATACCCAAAAGACGAAGCGAAGACTGACGAAGAAAAACCCGCAGGAATGGGTTACAAAATTGTACACGACCGTTACCAAAGCAGCGTTGACGGCCTGTATCACAAGAAAGAGAAGAAATAATTATAGTTTATTCTTCTTAACCAAACCTGCTGCGCATCGCAGCGGCGCGTTCCTAGCATAATGCCCCGCCGCACCCGCACCGATGATGATGAGGTCATAGGGGGTCATTTGGCTTGTTTATTATATCTTGCTTGTTCAATACGTATTGAAGCTTCTGGATTTCCTATTGGCCAAGTGAGGAGGACATGATGCTGCCTTCTATTTTTTATAAATACTAGTTCACTCGGCTTACGGATTCTATTTGTCCAAGGTAAAGGTGGCATTTCATCAGTATCAAATATAAATTCAAGCAAGAAACCATTTAGTTTTATAGCTACGCCAACAAAAGTACCTAATTTGTCATTAGTCAGCGGTGCAAAGCC